>NZ_VPBQ01000021.1:0-44077 GCF_013418635.1 Acinetobacter sp. YH12131 | reverse complement strand
TGATATTGCCAAATATACGAAAGGCACATCCAAAGAATGTAATTTACATAGTCAAACCATTCAGGCTGTAACTGAAGAATTAGTCACCCGAAGAAAGCAATTTAAAAAGGCAAAGCTGAAATGGCGTGTCAGCAATAAAAAATCAGCAAGGCGCTCTTTGGGATGGGTTCCCTTTAAAAAGTTGGCTATCAAATATGCCACTGGATATGTCCAGTATGGAAAACACCAATTTAAGCTTTGGGATAGCTACTGTTTAAGCAAATACACGTTAAAAACAGGTTCATTTGTAGAGGATAGCCGTGGGCGTTGGTATGTATGTCTTGTTGTTGAATCGCCTAAGCAAGATAAATCGACAGCAACCAAAGCGATTGGTATTGATCTAGGCTTAAAAGATATTGCCACCTGTTCTGATGGCACTGTAATTTCAAATCCAAAATTCTATCGAAAATATGAGCAGAAATTAGGTATTGCTCAGAGAGCCAGGAATAAGAAGCGTGTTCGTGCATTACACGCCAAGATTGCAAATAGTCGAAAAGATCATTTGCATAAAGCAAGCACCAAGCTTGTGAATGAAAATGCATTGATTATTGTAGGTGACTTGAGTGCTAAAAAATTAGTAAAAACCAAAATGGCAAAATCTGTTTTGGATACAGGATTTTCGGCACTAAAAACAATGCTCAAGTATAAATGCGAGAACGCAGGCGTATTGTTTGAAGAAGTCCAAGAAGCCTATACCACCCAAATCTGTTCGTGCTGCGGTGAGATCACCTCAAGTAGTCCCAAAGGTAGTACAGATCTTGGAATAAGAGAATGGGAGTGCATGAGCTGTGGTACAGTTCATGATCGAGATATAAACTCAGCTCTAAACATTCTTGCGCTTGGGCATAAGCGTCTAGCTGTAGGAATCACCCTCTTTTAAGGGGGGGAGGATGTCAATTCTCCTGACTGTGTTTTCATCTGTTTGGTGCGAGTGGTTCAGCTGCATCTCGCAATCAATCGGTGTGCATTTTTTTGCATCCATCCCGCAAAAGACAATCTGAAATTGTGTTCATCTTGCCTAGAATTGTGTAGGCGGTAAGTGATGCATAAATTGTCGGCAGACTATTGCTGTTTTGATAAAAAGCCTGTGAAAAACGTGCAGGAAGGTGCAAATTTTCATACAATAAGCCCACCTTGATATTGGTGCAGAGCATGCTTGATACCCAACCAGATTTCCAAAGTAATGAATTTTTGTTAGATCATTATGTGGGCAAAACCCCATTGGTGCGTTTACAGCGTTTGGCAAGTCATACGCAGGCAACGGTTTTGGCAAAACTGGAAGGCAATAACCCTGCGGGTTCTGTTAAAGATCGTCCTGCCTACAACATGATTATGCAGGCAGAAAAACGCGGTGAAATTCAACCAGGCGATACTTTAATTGAGGCAACCAGTGGCAATACCGGCATTGCTTTGGCGATGGTTGCAGCTATGCGTGGCTATAAAATGCAGCTGATCATGCCTGATAATATGAGCCAAGAACGTAAAGATGCCATGCGTGCCTATGGTGCAGAATTGATTGAAGTGACCAAAGCACAAGGCATGGAAGGCGCGCGTGATTTGGCTTTGCAAATGCAGCGCGAAGGCAAAGGCTTGGTGTTGAACCAATTTGGTAATCCAGATAATGTTGAAGCACATTACCTGACCACAGGGCCTGAAATTTGGCAGCAAACGGGTGGTAAAATTACTCACTTTGTCAGTTCTATGGGCACAACAGGCACCATTATGGGGGTGTCTAAATACTTAAAAGAACAAAACCCAGAGATTCAAATTATTGGTTTACAACCTTCAGATGGTTCAAGCATTGCGGGGATTCGCCGTTGGCCTGAAGCATATTTACCAACCATTTTTGACCGCAGTCGTGTTGACCGTATTATTGATATTCCGCAAATTGAAGCGGAAAAAACCATGCGTAAACTGGCGCAAAAAGAAGGCATCAGCGCAGGCACATCATCGGGCGGTGCGGTATGGGCAGCTTTAAAAATTGCCGAAGAAAATCCAGATGCAGTGATTGTTTGTATTATCTGTGACCGTGGTGATCGTTATTTATCGACAGGTTTATTCTCTGTTCAAGATACTGAATCGTGATATTCATTTTTCTATCACCCATTGAGTAAGATTTTATGCGTTTACCTGTGCTGATTTTCGATATAGAAACCGTTACCGATTTGAAGTCAGGCGCGCATTTATATCAACTCGATTTACCCGAAGCAGAGCTTGAACAAGCTTTAATGAAGCTGCGTCGCCAAGAAGCGGGCACCGATTTTCAGCGTTTGCCTTTGCATGAAATTGTATGTATTTCGGGCCTGTGGATTGATGAACACGGCATGAAGCTGTTTTCCTTTAGCCGTGAACACGACAGCGAAGCGACAATGCTGAAAAAGTTTTTGTCTATTTTTGATAAGCGTCATCCGACTTTGGTCAGTTGGAACGGTTCGCAGTTTGACTTGCCAGTGATTTTATTCCGCGCCATGTATCACGGGCTGTCTGCACCAAGTTTATTTGATCAGGGCGAGATTGATCAGCAAAAGCGCTATAACAATTATCAAAACCGTTACCATCAGCGTCATGTCGATTTAATGGATGTGATGGCAATGTTTAATGGTCGTCATTTTCAAAAGTTGGATGACATTGCGTATTTGCTAGGTTTTCCGGGTAAACGTGTAGATGCGGGCTATCATGTTCCTGCATTTATGCAAAGCGGCGAATGGTCAAGGCTGACGCGTTATTGTGAAGGCGATGTCTTAAATACTTGGTTGATTTATTTGCGTTGGCTGCTGCTCAAAGGGCAATTGCTGCTTGAAGAGCATACTTTATGGGTACAGCATACCATTCAATATTTGCATACTCAGCCGCAGCATGCAGACTTTTTAAGCGTGTGGCAGCACAGTTCGCAGCAAACTGAATTTACCCGTACAGATTTTCCTGAACAAAGTGTCACCACGCCTTCAAATGAATCCGTGATGCCTTTTCAATCTTCCCCATCTTCCGATATTTAGACTGATATGAAACATCGCAGTAAAAACCGTACCACGCAGCAGGCTGAATATTGCTTTCAGGTGGAATCGTTGTCACATGAAGGGCGCGGGATTGCACACTACACAGCTCAGTCGGGTCATCCAGCCGAGAAGCAGGGGAAAACAGTTTTTATAGAGGGCGCATTGCCTGGTGAAACAGTACGCGCCAAAATTACGCATAGTAACAAACGCTTAGAAGAAGCCGAGTGTCTAGAAGTGCTGGGTGAGCCTTCGACATTACGGGTTACGCCACAATGTCCACATTATCAGAGTTGCGGTGGTTGTAGCATGCAGCATATTCAGTTGGATGAGCAGATTCATCTCAAACAACAGGTGTTGCAGTCGCATCTGCAACATTTTGCGCAAATTCAGCCTGAAGAATGGTTAGCGCCTTTGCGTTCACAGCGTGAAGATTATCGCCGCAAAGCCCGTGTTGGGGTGCGTTATATTGCCAGTCAAGACAAATTGGTGGTCGGTTTTCGTGAGCGCAATAGCAATAAACTGACCTCAATTGACCGCTGTATGGTGTTGGATCAGGCATTTGGTTCGTTAACACGAATCAAGCAGCTACTCCAAAGTCTAACAGGCAAGGCCCATATTGGTCATATAGAATTGGCGATGGGAGATCAAGAGATTGCTTTGGTGGTGCGGCATACAGAACAACTATCTGCAGCCGATATCAACCAGTTACAGCAGTTTGCGTTACAGAAACACTGGCAATTGTATTTGCAGCCTGAAGGTCCAGACAGTTTGCATCGGGTTGATGATCCGCATGCAGCAATGCGTTTGCATTATCGTTTAGATGATTTTGATGTGAGTTTTGGCTTTCATCCCCAAGACTTTACCCAAGTCAATTCTACAATTAATCCACAAATGGTTAAGCTGGCATGTGATTTGCTTAACTTAAAATCAGGTGATCGGGTGCTTGATCTGTTTTGTGGATTAGGCAACTTTTCATTGCCGCTTGCACGTTGTGTAGGTGCAACAGGAAAGGTGGTTGCTGTAGAGGGTTCAGAGCAAATGGTGCAGCGTGGTGCAGAGAATGCACAACGTAATGATTTAGACAATGTTAAGTTTTATTCACAAGATTTAACAAAAGATTTTTCGCATCATTCTTGGGCAAATCAAGGATTTGAGGCATTATTAATTGACCCTCCGCGTTCAGGCGCAGAGGAAGTGATGTATTATGTGCCCAAATTTGGCGCAGATAGAATCGTTTATGTGTCTTGTAATCCAGCCACACTCGCAAGGGATGCAGGTGTATTGGTCAAGCAGGGCTATCAATTGAAAAAAGCAGGCGTGATGGATATGTTTCCGCATACGGGGCATGTCGAATCCATTGCCTTGTTTGAGAAAGAAAAGCAAATAAACGATTTATAATATGAAGTACATAGAGGTAGGAGAAGGGTATGGTCACAGTACGTGAACAACTTCCTGGACGTTTAAATGAACTGTCTGAGGAAACGACTGTAGAACATGCCGAGCAAGCCCGACAGGATTTAGCAGAATGGCTAGACCGAGTACGCGGGATTTACGATGGGGCGGCACTTGAACAATTAGAACGCGTTGCCAATTACACCCTGAAAAAAGAGCTGGAAACAGACGTCAGTCATCCATCGCATACCTTATATACAGGTATTGAGATGGCGAATATTTTAGCGCACTTGCATGTCGATGAAGACACTTTGTCTGCAGCCATGCTCTATCGTAGCGTGCGTGAAAATGTCATGCAGTTAGATGAAGTGCGTGAAGAATTTGGTGAAGCAGTTTATGGCTTGATCAAAGGCACCTTGTCGATGGGTAAGTTGTCTGAACTGATTGAGAAAAATAAGCGTTTAGAAGACCATTTTAATAATAACCAGCGTGAACATTTAACAGGCATTTATAAAATGCTGATTTCCATGACGGAAGATGTGCGCGTGGTGCTAATTAAACTGGCAGAACGTACCTATTCATTACGTGAGTTGGCAACCGCTTCCAAAGAACGTCAGGAGCGTGTGGCGCGAGAAATTTTAACCATTTACTCGCCATTGGCACACCGTTTAGGCATTGCCCAACTGAAATGGGAACTCGAAGATTTAGCCTTCCGTTATTTGGCGCCAGACCGTTATAAAGAAATTGCGACGTTACTGAATGAAAAGCGTTTGGAGCGTGAAAACTACATTCAAAACGTAATTGAGCAATTGCGTACAGAGCTGGGCAATAATGGTATTCATGCCGAAATTAGCGGGCGGGTGAAACACATTTATTCGATTTATCGAAAAATGAAGAGTAAAAACCTCAGCTTCGATCAGCTCTATGACATTCGTGCTGTACGTGTTTTGGTGAAAACCATTCCAGAGTGTTACCACTCTTTGGGCATCGTACATCAATTGTGGCGGCATATTCCGCACCAGTTTGATGATTACATTACCAATCCAAAAGCCAATGGTTATCGCTCATTGCATACTGCCGTAATTGCAGAAAACAAGTCGCTTGAAGTGCAAATTCGTACCCTAGATATGCACGAAGAAGCCGAGCTTGGGGTATGTTCACACTTTAATTATAAAGAAGGTTCTAAAGCCACAGACCATTCGTTTAATCATCGTTTACATTCTTTGCGTTCTGTTTTGGAGCATTATCAGGAACGTAACGATGCCAGCGCACATAAAGAAGATGATGATTCTGAAAACTTTGAACAAATCCAAGAGTTTGAAGATTTTGAGAAAATTTATGTGTTCAGCCGTGATGGTGATATTAAAGAATTGCCACGTGGCTCAACGGTGCTGGACTTTGCTTATCATGTGCATACCGAAGTCGGCAATAAATGCTATGCCGCACGGGTCAATCAGCGCTATGTGCCGCTCACCTATACTTTAAAAACAGGCGAGCAGGTCGAGATTTTGACCAAAAAAGACCGTGAACCGAACCGTGATTGGTTGGTGAATTCTTTAGGTTATATTAAGACAGCACGTGCGCGCGATAAGCTGCGTCATTGGTTTAGACAGCAAGACCGCAGTAAAAATCTGGAAGTTGGGCGTGAAGTGCTCAATAAAGAATTGTCACGTTTGGCGATTCATCCAAAAAGTATTGATTTAAATGATTATTGCAATCACTTTAACGTCAAAACAGGTGAAGACATTCTGATTGGTTTGGTGAATGGTGATATTAGCCTGCATGCCTTAATTAATCAGGTCAATCGTCACATGCACTTAGATCAGGATGAACCTGAACTGGTGTTGAAGCCAACCTTGAACCCACGTGCCAGCCATACCTTATCGGCACATGGCATTTTGATTGATGGTTTGGATAACGTTGAACTGCATATCGCACAATGCTGTCAGCCTGTGCATGGTGAAGCGATTGCGGGGTATATTACCCTGAACCGTGGTGTGAGTATTCACAAAGTGGCGTGTTCGGACTATGTGCGTATGATTGGCAACGAACCTGAACGTGCGGTAGAAGCCGATTGGGAAATGCAGCCAACCCGTGGTCAAAGCGTGCAAATTGTGGTGGAAGCCTATGACCGCCGTGGTTTGCTCAAAGACTTAACCCAAGTGATTTTTGCCGATCAAATTAACATTCGTCAGGTGAATACTATTTCTGAAAGTGATGGTATTGCCAATATGAAACTGTTAATTGAGGTTAAAGGCTTGGCGCAACTTTCTCGTTTGTTAGCACGTTTAGAGCAGCAACCGGGGATTATCAGCGCACGTCGTTTGGTGCAGGGCAGCTAAGCGACTAAGCTTTAAAAAACCAGCATGTTTGCTGGTTTTTTTCTATCGTATTTCAGCCAAAATGGAGAAGGGCGGATGAATAAAACACCTAAAAAAATTTGTGTGAATGTTAGCCGCATTCAGCAGATTTTTAGCCCCGATCCAAGCACTGCACGCAATGAACAGATTCAGCAACAAAAACAGGCGATTTATCGGCATCGGAATCAATTGTTGTCTGGATACTTGGCACAAGATATTCAAAACAGCGATATTGAGCGTAACCTACATGGTAAACCATTTTTGACGGCATTCCCTCAATTGCAGTTTAACCATAGCCATAGCCGTCAACATTACGCTTTGGCAAGCAGCTTACAGGTGCAAGATCTAGGTATAGATGTCGAAGACTTAGAACGTAAGGTACGTTTTGATGCTTTGGCACAGCATGCGTTTCATCCCAATGAACTCCAATACTGGCAAGATTTGGAACACGATGCTGACTATTGGTTTCGAGTTTGGACCACCAAAGAAGCTGTGCTAAAAGCTTCGGGTTTAGGCATTCGTTTAAGTCTCAATGAGCTGGATACCCGTATGCATCCCAATGCACAGGGCGGCATTTGTCATCATCCACAGATTGGGCATTTTGCCTATCAAAACTTTCGTTTATCAGATTGTATGTTGACCGTAGCATGGCGAGCAGCACCATCTTGCGCAGGCTTTCAATTTCCACAGATTCATATTATTCAGCATTAACATCGCAACGTCAGCGCAAATATCGCAATGCTAAGGCGCAAAAAAGCCTATCCGAAGATAGGCTTGAATGTTGGTGTTAGCAGAAATGCATTATGGAATTTCTTGCTCTTCATCTTCAAATTCAGGTTTGACTTGAACAATGAAGTCCTGACGGTTCAAACCGCGCCATAAGGCAAAGGCTGTACCAATGTAAATAGATGAATATGTTCCGACAAAGACACCCACAAACATCGCAATCGAGAACCATTTCAGACCATCACCACCCATGAGCATCATCGCGACTACAACCAATAATAGGGTCATAGAGGTGTGAATGGTACGACGTAAAGTTTCTGTCAGCGCAATGTTTACCACTTCAAGTGGTGTTGCACCACGGATTTTACGGAAGTTTTCACGAATACGGTCAGATACAACAATGTTATCGTTGAGTGAGAAGCCAATAATCGCCAATAACGCTGCCAATACAGTCAGGTCAAATGGCCATTGCATCATGGCAAAAATACCCAGTGTCACCACAATATCGTGGAACAATGACAGTACCGCACCCATTGCCAGTTTGAATTCAAAGCGAATGGTGACGTATACCAACATCAATAACAGCGCTAAAGCTACAGCGCCCGCAGAACGTACGTACAGCTCATTACCGACTTGACCACCAACCACATCTACCTTTGGCACAGTTGCCGTGTTATTTGGTAGTTGTACCGCAGCAGTAATTGCTTTGGTTAAGTCTTCTGCTTCAACATCTTCTTGCACAGGCATACGTACCATTAGGTCGCGGTCTGAACCAAGCGTTTGTACCACAGGGTCGTTAAAGCCTGCTTTGACCAATGCGTTAGAAACATCGGTGGCTTTTACTGGATTGCTATAGTTGAGTTCTGCAGCAATACCCCCAGTAAAGTCCAAACCTAAGTTTAAACCTTTGGTGGCAATGAAGAAGATACTGGCAACCGTTAATAGAATAGAAAGCAATGCCGCAGGCAAAGCAATCTTCATAAACGGAATCACGCGCTCATCATCAGGGCGGCCATATTTTTTTGAAGGCAGTTGAGTATTCTCAGTCATCAGTGATCTCCTTAAATGCTCAACTTTTTCAAGTTACGTTTTTTGCCGTAGATGATTTGTACAATTGCACGGGTCACTGTAATTGCAGTAAACATCGAGCAGACAATACCAATCATGAGCGTCACAGCAAAGCCTTTGATTGGACCTGTACCAATCGCAAACAGAATGAATGCCACCAAGAATGTGGTTAAGTTCGAGTCGAAAATAGTGTTATACGCTCGGTCATAACCCGCCACAATGGCTTGTTTGGGCGAGGCCCCCCACTTAATTTCTTCTCGTATTCGCTCACAAATCAAGACGTTGGCATCCACCGCCATACCAATGGTAATTACGATACCCGCAATACCCGGCAAGGTGAGTGATGCACCAATCCAAGACATGACGGTTAAAATCATGGCTAAGTTAAACACTAAAGCGAAGTTGGCAATCAGACCAAACAGACGGAAGAACACCACCATCCAGATTGCAACCAAAATGAAGCCAATCTGAGTCGACAATACGCCTTTATCAATGTTTTCTTGACCCAAGCTTGGACCAATCACACGTTCTTCGACAAAGTACATTGGCGCTGCCAAGGCACCTGCACGAAGCATTAAGGCCAATTCAGAGGCTTCTTGCGGGGAATCTAGACCTGTAATACGGAACTGCGAACCCAATACCGCCTGAATGGTTGCAGCATTAATGACGACAGATTCGGTATATGGGGTGCGTACTTCAGTTTGTGTGCCAGTTTCATCGGTCACATAGCTAATACGTTGTTTGTTTTCAATAAACAATACCGCCATACGTTTACCCACAGCGTTACGTGTCGCATCTGCCATGAGCTTACCGCCCGCAGCATCTAGGGTAATGTTAACTTCTGCACCGCCTGTATCTTGGCTAAAGCCACTTGACGCATTTTGAACACGCTCACCCGTTAAAATACGGCTGCGGTTCAATAATAACTGGCGACCACTGTCCAAAGATTCAAAGGCAAAAGCTTCTGTGCCAGGTGGTACGGTACCTGTAGCCTGACCTGTGTACGGATCAATATATTGATCATTTAAGTCAGACACCAAGCGGAATTCGAGGTTCGCAGTACGACCGAGTACACGCTTCGCTTCAGCAGTATCTTGTACGCCTGGCAATTCCACTACAATACGGTTGCTACCTTGAGTTTGTACCAAAGCTTCAGCCACACCTAACTCGTTAATACGGTTACGTAAAGTAGTTAAGTTCTGATTGACCGCATACGACTGAATTTCCTGTTTACGGACATCGGTATAGTTCAGACGTAAGCTAGAGCCTTCTGTGGTGGCTACAGCTTGCTGTGTGTATTCATTGCCGTTACGACGCAAGAAATCCATCACTGCATCACGGTCTGCATTATTGGCAAACTGTAGGGTGATGGTGTTGTTATTCAGCGAAAGGCTATTAAATTTCAGCTTGTTGTCACGCAATTGACGGCGTAAATCGGTGGCTGAAGTTTCCATACGCTGGCTGATGGCCTTGTCCATATCCACTTCTAATAAGAAGTGCACACCACCACGTAAGTCCAGACCGAGTTTCATTGGTTTTGCACCAATTTTTTGTAGCCATTCTGGTGTGGTTGGCGCAAGGTTCAGTGCCACGACATAGTCATCACCTAAACCGCGACGTAAAGCTTCTTTGGCTTTGAGTTGGGCTTCTGAGGTGTCTAAACGCAACAATGCAGCATTGTTGGTAAAGCTGTTGTCATGACTGGCAATATTTTCTGATTGTAAAATTTGCTCTGCTTTTTGTATGATGCTTTGATCAATTTGGGTACCAGCTTTGGCACCTGAAATTTGAACAGCAGGTTCATCTGGATACAAGCTAGGCAGGGCATATAATGTACTCACCACAAGAACAACGAGGATGAGCAGATATTTCCATGCTGGGTAACGCATTTATTTTCTTCTTAAAATGAAAAAGTCGTGCGTGAGCACGACTCTTTTTGATTAGAGGTTGTTTAATGTGCCTTCAGGAAGAACTGAAATGACACTCGCGCGTTGTACTTTTACTTCTACACCACGGTTCAGCTCTACCACTGCAAAATCACCTTCAATTTTCGTGATTTTACCCATAAGACCACCTGCGAATACCACTTCACTGCCTACGCCCAAGCTTTCAATCAGTGTACGATGCTCTTTGGCACGCTTTGATTGTGGACGCCAAATCAGGAAGTAGAAAATTGCAATGAAGACTGCAATCATTAAAAGGTTAGCCACAAGGCTTGGTTGTTGTGCAGCTTCACCTGCTGCGTGAGCGGTCGAAATAAAAAGGCTCATTTCATTTTCCTAAACTAAAAACTGGCGATCAGTGATCTGATAATAAATTGGGTTTGTTCTGCAATTTACCTTGTCTTTTTACTCAGCGCAAATACTGAAAAGACTAATCTTCAGGACAAGGCGGTACTTCTAGGCCACGACGGGCATAAAAGTCCTGTACAAATTCATCGAAAGTGCCGTTATCTAAGGCATTGCGAATATCTTGGGTAAAGCGTTGGTAATAACGTAAGTTATGAATAGTGCCCAACATTGACCCCAACATTTCGCCACATTTTTCTAAATGAAACAAATAAGCGCGGGTAAAGTTCTTGCAAGTATAGCAATCACAATGCGGATCGAGCGGGCTTTGGTCATGACGATACTTACTGTTACGAATACGCACCAAGCCATCGGTTACAAAGTAATGACCATTGCGCGCATTACGGGTTGGCATCACGCAGTCGAACATATCGACGCCACGACGAATTGCTTCCACAATATCTTCTGGCTTGCCGACGCCCATCAAATAACGTGGTTTATCTTCTGGCATTTTAGCTGGCAAATAATCCAGGACTTTGATCATTTCTTCTTTCGGTTCACCCACCGAAAGACCGCCAATGGCATAACCATCAAAACCAATTTCAAGTAAGCCGTTTAAAGATTCAACACGTAAATCTTCGTACATACCGCCTTGAATAATCCCGAACAGCGCGTTGCTGTTTTGTAGTTCATCATGGTGATGGGTTTTACAGCGTTTTGCCCAGCGTAAAGACAATTGCAAAGATTTTTGCGCTTCTTCATGTGTTGCAGGATAAGGCGTACATTCGTCAAAAATCATCACGATGTCAGAGTTCAAGGTTTTTTGAATTTCCATCGAGATTTCTGGCGAAAGAAAAACCTTTGAGCCATCAATAGGCGAACGGAAGGTCACACCTTCTTCTTTAATTTTACGCATTGCGCCTAAGCTAAACACCTGAAAGCCACCAGAGTCAGTCAAAATAGGCTTATCCCATTTGATGAATTCATGTAGACCGCCGTGTTGCTGAATCACTTCTAGCCCTGGACGCAAATATAAATGAAAGGTATTGCCTAAAATAACCTGTGCCTGAATTTCTTCAATATCGCGTGGCAGCATGCCTTTGACTGTGCCATACGTCCCCACAGGCATAAACACAGGGGTTTCTACCACACCATGAGCAAGTGTTAAACGACCACGACGGGCGCGCCCCGACTGACCTAATTTCTCAAACTTCATATATGTTCCAAATCAAGGCGAAAAAACAGTTCGCTGATTGTTCATGCTAAAAGTGCAATATTTTCCTAGATTCTGCACGGAATTGCCAGTTGAGATACGTTTTCCTTGGTAAAAATTGCGAGTAAATATTTTGTTCAAATCCATTGTGCTTACATGGCGTAAAATTGCTGAATACGTTGGGTAATTTCTTTATGTAAGGCAATTTCACCTTGTTCATGATTGTCCATTGCAGCAACGTGCTGAATTAAACGCTGAATATATAAATTACTGTCATTGACATCCTCACCTCCCTTAAACGGAGGTGATTCCTACAGCTAGACGCTTATGCCCAAGCGCAAGAATGTTCATGGCACTATTTAAGTCCCTATCGTGAGTGACACCACACTCACATGACCATTCTCTTATTCCAAGACCTGTCCTACCTCTCGGACTACTTGAGGTGATCTCACCGCAGCACGAACAGATTTGGGTGGTATAGGCTTCATTGACTTCTTCAAACATTACCCCTGCGTTCTCGCATTTATACTTGAGCATTGTTTTTAGTGCTGAAAACCCTGTATCTAAAACAGACTTTGCCATTTTAGTTTTTACAAGCTTTTTGGCACTTAAGTCACCTACAATTATGAGTGCATTATTTTTAACAAGTAATGTACTTGCCTTATGCAAATGGTCTTTACGGCAATTTGCAATCTTGGCGTGTAATGCACGTACACGTTTTTTATTCCTTGCTCGTTGAGCAATACCTAATTTCTTTTCGTATTGGCGATAGAACTTGGGGTTTGAAATAACCGTACCATCAGAACAGGTTGCAATATCTTTTAAACCTAGATCAATACCTATGGCTTTGGTTGCTGTTGGTTTTTCTTGATTCGATGAATCGACCACAAGGCACACGTACCAACGCCCACGGCTGTCCTCAACAAATGAACCAGTTCTAACAGCATATTTGCTTAATCCATAGCTATCCCATAGTTTGAATTGATGTTTACCATATTGAACATATCCATCAGCGTATTTGATCGCTACTTTCTTAAACGGTATCCATCCAAGTGATTTTCTTGCTGACTTCTTGTTGCTAACACGCCATTTGAGTTTGGCTTTCTTAAACTGCTTTCTGCGTGTGATTAATTCTTCGGTGACAGCCTGTATGGTTTGGCTGTGCAAACCACACTCTTTAGATGCGCCTTTGGTGTATTGAGCAATATCAAATGCAGATAGAAACTCACCTTTTCTTTTTAGGTGCTTAAAACTTAAATCATTCACATAATTCCAAACAAAGTTCACCTCAGATGCTAATTTAATCAGCACCTTTGCGTGTTTGTCTTTTATGCGGAGTTTAAGTGTTTTCATGTGCTTATTTTAACAATAATATTTTAAGTAATGAACAACAAAGATATTTAATACGACATTCCATGTCGTATGGCTTACGCCAGTCGCTTATATCCTCGTGCTGAACCACGAGGTTTTACGCTCCAAGTGATAAAACTCGGTTCTAATGTGAGCAAATAGGCTTCATGTGCAATGCTCAAATAATCATACGGTTCCACTTCTAAAAGTTGTGCCAGATCAATCAGCAAGTCTTTATCCACTTGTTGTAGTTTGAGCTTGGGTTGTGCGGTGGATTGTTCCATCGTGGTTTGAGGCGCTTTGTTGTGCAGGAATTCATCGAGCAAAGCACTTGGAGTGTTTAGAAATTGCGCTGAGTGGATTTCTACATCGACCTGTTTGGGCACATGAATAAAAAACAGAATTTGGCTTAAATCTAAGCCATAAGCGCCCGATAAAGATTGTTTAGCCTGCTGAAATATATCCAGTAAAAGTTCAAGATGGTTGTATTGCAGCGTGTCATTGGAATTCAGCAGAGGATTGCCATAGATATGTCGCTGTTTAAAATAATCTGCAAAAATATTTTTAAATTGCTGCAGACCGCTAGAATTGTTGGCTTGAGTGCGATAACGCCATTTTTCTATATTCCATTTATTTACTTCAGATAAATATTGTGCTTCATCTTCCTGTTCATTAAACAGGCTGCGTTGGCTTGAAACAGCTAAATAATCGACCCCAAGATATTCATTAAAGACCAGTACACAGGCATAAATTTGGTCTTGTTCATATTGCTCATAGAGTTGGAAAAACTCTTGAATGAGGGGTTTTTCAGGTTCTGAATATGTTCTAACATTTTATCGGCTTACTTTTTATTTTGGGATTTATGTTTTGAGCAATTGTTGTTTATATTTTGCTCAACCTCATGATTGTGTCAAAGCTGAGAAAAATGTCAATAAGACAAAACAAATTGTAGTCAAAGCTCACTTAAGTTGTTAAATTGTAATTAAAATCAATTCATAGAGGTGGGCTATGAGTGAATTAAACAGTGCACTAAAAGAAGACCAATTCTATAAAACACTTTTGGAAACCACGAATGCAATTCCGTGGCAGATTAACTGGAAAACCAAAGCTTTTAGCTATATTGGCCCACAAATTGAGTCTTTACTGGGTTGGACGCAAGACAGCTGGAAAACTGCACAAGATTGGATTGATCGGATGCATCCTGAAGATCGGGACAAGACCGTGAATATGTGTGTGAGTCTGTCCGATCAAGGCACAGACCACGAAGCGGATTATCGTGCCTTAACCGCTACAGGAGATTATGTCTGGATTCGTGATGTGGTGCATGTGATTCGTGAAAATAACGAAACTGTGGCGATTATTGGGTTTATGTTTGATATTTCTGCGCGTAAACAAATGGAGTTGGAACTCGAAGCGTTGAGTCGCAAAAATCTGGCTTTGAGCTTACAAGACCCGCTGACCTTGGTTGCCAATCGAAAGGCGCTCAGTGAGCGTATAGAAAACGAATTTAAACGTGCTGTGCGTCATCAACATGCATTGTCTCTCTTGTTTATCGACATCGACCATTTCAAGCCTTATAACGACAATTATGGACATTTACAGGGTGATCATTGTTTGATTAGTGTGGCGCAGTTGCTTAAACAACACTTTGCTCGTGCATCTGACTTTGTGGCTCGCTTTGGTGGCGAAGAGTTTGTGGTGCTGTTGCCTGAAACACCATTGGCAGATGCTGTACAACTTGCTGAAAACTTTAGACAGGCAGTATATGCGCTGGAAATTCCACATACCAAGACAGGGGAGACGACCCAAGTTACTGTGAGTATTGGTGTAAATAGCTATCACCAAAATCAGCAGTATCACAATGTGGTCGATTTTCTGCATTCAGCCGATGAATTGTTGTATTTGGCAAAAAACAAAGGACGTAATCAGGTGCAGTATCTGACACAGTCTTGTGTTTAGTCGAAATCTGAAAAAACAGCAAGCTTCGTGCTTGCTGTTTTTATAAATAATTTCAAAGGAGCGGCTTAGAATTAAATGGCTTAAAAGTTTGGACGATAATCAAAACTTTGTGCTGCACTGTTGTCCCGAAAGGCGCGCACAGGTTTTTTCGCTGTGGTTGCAGTGTTAATCATGTTGTTAGGAAAGACCTGAATATAGTTATTAAATAACTCGACATTGCGGTTATAAATAGTAATCGCAGCACCGACATTTTCGTTCTGCTCATCAATTTCATGCATCATTTTTAAATACAGTTGGTCGGCTTTGAGTTCAGGGTAATTTTCGACCACCACATTTAAGCTGCGCATCAATTCTTTGCTCAAGGCTTCAACACGTTGTAATTGGCTGACATCGGCATTGTTGATGTTTAGGTTCATAATATTTTGGCGCAGTTCAGTCACTTTTTCTAAAGTGCCTTTTTCCATACCTGCATATTGTTCGACCACTGGCGCAAGTTCTTCAAGCGTTTTTAACTTCTGTCGTTCAAAACTGGTCACATCTGCCCAAGCGCGGATGGTGGCGTTGTGGTGGCGTACGATGTTGTTACGAATCATGATGCCCAGCATCACCAAGACGATGACAACCAAAAGAAAAATTGCGATACCCATGTTTTGCCCCAAGACGATTTTCTTAGTCCAGAAAATCAACCAAATCTGTCTGTAATTGTTCTAAATAAGGTAATTTAAAAGTGCGTAAGTGTCCACGCAATGCGGAAATATCTTGAATATTTTTTGCTTTACTGGAAATTTCAAACAGGTTGCGATTGCCTAAAAAACAGAGCGTGTTCCGCTCAGGGTGAAATAACAAATCACCTTGCTGATGCTGAAAAAAATCATTCAGTTTTAACACCATTGCAGGGCTGAGCGTACGCGCCAGTTGAATTGCATCACTGCCAAAAAAGTTGAGTTTTTGATTCAGGCGAATGTCACTGGTATGCCACGGCACATGATAAGGCGCACCAAAGGTTTTATTGTTTGAGGTAACGGCTAAACCTTGTAGCTGCACATCAAAGACAAATACGCCCGATAAATGTCGCACCACTTCACGTACTTTGTAGTCATTGCCATTTTGATCTTTAATGCGGGTTTCACTGACATAGCGATATTCAAATACCAAAACCTGATGCTGCTTGCCTTGTTGATCTTGCCAAACTGTACTGGCGTAGCGGCGAATTTCATTGGACAGATTCCCCAAATTAAATAAAGGGAACAGACTTTTTAAATGGGCAATCAAATAAACGGGTTGTAGGGTTCGGGCAAGATGTTGCGGTGGTTGCTGCCATGCCAGTTGATAGCGCTGTGCAATGCTTTCTTGTTCTAAAAAAGTGATGACTTCTTCAATGGGGTCGTCTTGTTCATAGGTAATAAATGCCCAGAAGATACAGCCTAACCCAATCAGCAAGCAGAATTGCAGCCAAATATTACTCGGTTGAATCAAGAGCAATAAACAGAACAACACACCTATAATGCCAAGCAGGACAGGCAAAACATTTTCAAACTTGAGGGTGATGTCATCTTGCCAAGGGTGTAAGCCATCTAAAATATCTTGATGGCTTTGTGCTTTTTTTCCAATATCCCATAACCGCGCGATATTACGAAATACCCGTTGATTCTTCTTGCGTCGAATATGAATGGAGTGTTGCACGGTATTGAGCGGCATGGCGGTTTCTTTTACAGTTTGAAAATTAAGTCTGAGCTTGATCAATCAGCATGGCATCGCCATAGCTAAAGAAACGATAGCGTTCCGCCACAGCATGTTGATACGCCTGCATGACATTTTCACGGCTTGAAAGCGCAGATACCAACATTAATAAGGTGGATTCAGGCAAGTGGAAATTGGTGATTAGACGATCCACCACTTTAAACTGATAACCTGGGTAAATAAAAATTTGCGTATCACCCGACCACGCTGCAAGTTTGCCTGCATGGGCTTGGGCAGCACTTTCCACGGCACGGGTGGCAGTTGTGCCCACTGAAATAACTTTGTTGCCTCGTGCTTTGGTTTCACGAATCAGCGCTACGGCAGCTTCAGAAACTTCACACCATTCACTGTGCATGATGTGATTGGCAATATCATCGGTACGTACAGGCAGGAATGTGCCTGCGCCCACATGCAAGGTCACAAAGGTTTTTTGAATGCCTTTATCTGCTAGCTGTTGCAGTAAGGCTTCATCAAAGTGCAAGCTGGCAGTGGGTGCGGCAACACTAGCGAGTTTTGTTGGGTCGTTAAATACGGTTTGATAACGCTCGGTATCAATCGCTTCTGCTTCGCGGTTAAAGTAGGGTGGAATCGGCAACTGACCGTAGGCATCCAATACGTCTAAAATAGGCTGCGAAAACTCGACAATAAATAAGTTTTCATGGCGACCTTGTACGGTCACTTTTACAGCATCAGGCCCAATAAACAGTTCTGCACCTGCTTTTGGTGAGTTGCTGGCTTTAATATGGCAATGGGCAATAAATTGATCTTGCAGACGTTCTACCAAGACTTCCACTGCACCGCCTGTGGCACGTTTACCTTTAAGACGCGCTTTCATGACTTTGGTATCGTTAAGTACCAGTAAATCGCCCGCTTCGAGTAAATTCAGTAGGTTGGTAAATTGATGGTCATGATACTGACCTTGAGCATCAAGATGCAGCAGACGAGAGGCGCTACGACTTGCTAGTGGGTAACGAGCAATGAGTTCATCGGGGAGATTAAAATTAAAGTCAGAAAGCTGCATGATAAAAACAAGTTAGAACACTGGGAAAACTGCGCCTAGTATATGCTTTTTTAGGTTTTATGGATGAAATTGGTCGATTATAAATCAAAAAAATGACAGCTGATTTAATTTTAAACAATTGCAAAAAACTTGCGTTGACAAGCTGTCAAAAAAGTTTATTATACCCATCAACACCTACCCGAGGTGGTGAAATTGGTAGACGCGGCGGACTCAAAATCCGCTGTCAGAGATGACGTGTCGGTTCGAGTCCGACCCTCGGGACCATATAAAGGAAAAGCCCTCAAGCATATTAAGACTTGGGGGCTTTTTTATTGTCTGTATATTAATGGGGTGTGCCATTTTTTAGCTCCAGTCTTAATGATTCCATTAGCCACAATTCAGGTGGTCACTTTGGAAAATGAGTACCCAAATGAGTACCTGATTTTTCATTGGTACTCATGGTGGAATCAGATGCTAAGCTTAAATTATTAGATCAATACAATAATCAAATGTGATTGATCGGGTGTCTTATAGGGCTTGTAGTACTTAAAAGCTTTATTCACTATCTAAAGCTACTTTGATGACATCTGCAATTGTCTCAGTGGTGACGCCTCTTTTTCGAGCATTCTCAGAATGGAGCCAAGTTGCTAAGTCTTTATTGCCTTTAGATGCATTGCAGCCAATACAGCACAATGCAATATTGGATAAGGTTGTAATTCTTATATCGTTGATAATGTGTTCCCAAGACTTCTTATTAGCTCTTTCAGTGCCAAACTTTTTGCCGCAATATACACAGCACAGGTCTCGCTCCGAGACCGCATCTTCTATGTGCTTTGGTATTCCCCACGAATTTGCCATTTTAGGTTTTCCTTATTTTATGGCTCTAGTTGAATGAAAAATCCTAACCTTTGATAACTCACATTCATAAAATTTAGATCTAAGCATAAAATGAAATAGTTGTCATAACACTATATAAATGAGGGTGTAAAAAAACCAGCGCCGAAGCGCTGGTTTTTTACATCACTAACTTAGGTTAGTTTTGCATCATCTTATTGAGCTGCATCAAGAGCAGCATTGAATGTTGCGCTTGGACGCATTACTGCATTCACTTTAGCTTGATCTACTGCGTAGTAACCACCGATATCAACCGATTTACCTTGTACTTCCGCAAGTTCAGCAACAATTTTGTCTTCGTTTGCAGCTAAAGCTTGTGCAAGTGGTGCAAACTTCGCTTTCAACTCAGCATCTTCGTCTTGAGCAGCAAGTGCTTCTGCCCAGAATTTTGCCAAGTAGAAGTGGCTGCCACGGTTGTCCAGTTCGCCAGTACGACGTGATGGAGACTTGTCGTTATCAAGTAATTTGCTGGTCGCTTGATCAAGAGTTGATGCAAGTAATTTCGCACGAGTATTATCTTCTTTAATACCCATTTCTTCTAAAGAAGCAGCAAGCGCAAGGAACTCACCTAATGAATCCCAACGTAAGTGGTTTTCTTCAACAAGTTGTTGTACGTGTTTAGGCGCAGAACCACCCGCACCAGTTTCGTACATACCACCACCCGCCATTAACGGAACGATAGATAACATTTTCGCAGAAGTACCAAGCTCCATAATTGGGAACAAGTCAGTGAGGTAGTCACGTAAGATGTTACCTGTTACAGAAATGGTGTCTAAACCACGCGCAACACGCTCAAGCGTATAACGCATCGCACGAACTTGTGACATGATTTGAATATCTAAACCAGTCGTGTCGTGATCTTTTAAGTATTTTTGAACTTTCTTGATCACTTCGTTTTCGTGTGGACGGTACGGGTCTAACCAGAAAATTGCTGGCATACCAGAGTTACGTGCACGTGTTACTGCAAGTTTAACCCAGTCGCGAATAGGTGCATCTTTCACCTGACACATACGCCAGATGTCGCCTTCTTCTACGTTTTGAGTCATCAACACTTCACCCGTGTCAATGTCGGTGATGTTTGCAACACCTGCAGCAGGAACTTCAAAAGTCTTGTCGTGTGAGCCGTATTCTTCAGCTTTTTGCGCCATCAAACCTACGTTTGGCACAGTACCCATCGTACGTGGGTCGAAGTTACCATTCCACTTACAGAAATTGATCATTTCTTGGTAAATACGCGCGAAAGTAGATTCAGGCATTACTGCTTTACAGTCGTAAGGTTTACCGTCAGCACCCCACATTTTACCGCCACCACGAATCATTGCAGGCATAGAAGCATCTACAATTACGTCGTTTGGAGAGTGGAAGTTGGTGATGCCTTTTGCAGAATCCACCATTGCAAGTGCAGGGCGGTGTTCTTGGCATGCGTGTAAATCTTCGATGATTTCTTCACGTAAAGAAGTTGGTAAGGTTTCGATCTTTTCATAAAGACCTGCCATACCGTTGTTGACGTTAATGCCAAGTTCTTCAAACAATTTACCGTGTTTTTCAAACGCTTCTTTATAGTAAATTTTCACACAGTGACCGAATACAATCGGGTGTGAAACTTTCATCATGGTCGCTTTTACGTGTAAAGAGAACAAAATGCCTGCTTCTTTACAATCATCCAATTCTTTTTCATAGAAGTCGCAAAGCGCTTTCTTGCTCATGAACATAGAATCGATGATTTCGCCATCAAGTAACGCTACTTTTTCTTTCAATACAATGGTTTCACCAGAATGAGTGATGAGTTCCATTTTTACGTTACGTGCGCGGTCAAGCGTCATTGATTTTTCGCCATGGTAGAAGTCACCTTCATCCATGTGTGAAACGTGAGTTTGTGACCATTGCTTCCATTCACCCATAGAGTGAGGGTGTTTTTTTGCATAGTTTTTCACTGCAGCAGGTGCACGACGGTCAGAGTTACCTTCACGTAATACAGGGTTTACTGCTGAACCTAAGCATTTACCAAAACGAGCGAGTAAAGCTTTCTCTTCTTCAGTATCCGCATTTTCAGGATAGTCAGGAATTGCATAGCCTTTTGCTTGTAATTCCTTGATACATGCAATTAACTGAGCAACTGAAGCACTGATGTTCGGAAGTTTGATGATATTGGTATCTGGATCTTGCGTGAGACGTCCAAGCTCTGCGAGGTTGTCGGCTACCTTCTGTTCTTCGCTTAGGTATTCCGAGAATTCAGAGAGTACGCGTGCTGCGACAGAGATATCACTCTTGACAATCTCGATGCCAGCAGGCTTAGTAAAGGTCTCAATGATCGGCAGTAGAGAGTAGGTCGCCAACAATGGCGCCTCATCGGTCAGTGTATAAATGATTTTTGACTTTCCACCAGCCATATATAGCCCCTTGCTTTGATTGAGTTTTTTAGGAGCGAGATAATGACTCAGCCCCTGCGAACCGATTTGCCTAATTTAACCTTGAGAGTATCGACTCTCTATGCATTTCAGTCAACGTAATTACAGTGATGACGCCATTTCGCTACGAAATGATGTGTCGCATTTGTGCGAATCAAGACACGGTTTAATGTAAAAACGAGCCTATTTAAACCTAAAAATCGCCTTGAGTATTTAGTGTTGAAATACTAATCAAATCGTATGATGAAGATATGACATCAAAAATATATGTATATTTTATTATAAATTAACCAGTTGAGGGTTCGACTTAAGTCGTATGTTTGATAAATAATCGATGAAAATGATACGTAGATATATTTAGTTTATTTATTTTGTAAATTTATCAATATTTTACATTATTTTTTTACAGTATGAGGTAATGTAAATTCTTGTATAGAAGTTTAGATTTTCTTTAAAAACGGCTGCAAATCTACAGATAAAAAGCCTGATTGATATTTTAAAAGTTTAGATCTATTTTTATGGTCTAAATTTTACAAAAATCGGCGTATTTTTTTGCTGCTTTGAAGCAGTTCGATTCCTCTGAAAGCGTGGTTCATCATGATCTCAACTCTTATTCATACATAGATGAAAAAAAAGCATGAAAGAAGAGGCAGCGATTTGTTGCACAGTTTTTAAATTGTTTTGAAAGCTTATGTTTTGTGTTAAAGTTTGTAGGTTAACTCTGAATTCAATGGACGAATTTTGAAGAGAAAATAATTCATAACGTGTCAAACTTTAATTAACGAGGCAAAAATGAAAATACAGTTGCTTGAAATTGGTCCCGAAACGGAGCAACTCAGTGCTTGCACACTCTCGTTATTATTGGGCGTACATACGCCAACTAACCAAATTGATGGTTTTTTGAAGCTTGCCCGTCAAATGTTGCAGGTTGAGCATGCTATTTTAACCTTTCGCAATGAACCTTATATTTGGTATTCCAGTCACGAAACTTTTAAAGCTTTTCATTCCAATCCAAATGCACAGCTAGGTGCATTCTTTCAGGGTCAGCAATTGATTGAACCCAAGCATCCGCAATATGCTAACTTTGTGCAGCATATTGCAAGTTTGGGTATAGAGGCTGAACGCTTAATTGCCTTGGACTTGCTTAAAACCGATGGTGAATCGATTGGTCAGCTGTTGTTGTTTGATCATCATCATGAAGAATTCAGTTTGGGCGCAGTACCTACGGTTGCCGAGTTCGCAGCAGGTTTGGTGCGTTATACTGAATTAAAAGTTGATTATGTCGGGTTAAAAGAACTGTATGAGCAGCAGTCGGCTTTAAATTTTAGTAAAACTAAGTTTTTCCAGATTATTGCACATGACCTGCGTGCACCCTTTCATGGTTTATTGGGTTTTTCTGAAGTTTTGGCGCAAGAGCGTGAAACTTTGGATGATTCGAGTATTCAAAATATTGCGGACTATTTATTCGATACCGCGCAATCGACCTACAATTTATTGGAAAGTCTGTTGAATTGGGCAATGGCTGAGGGCGGACGGTTTGTCTACCATCCAATCAATTTTGAGTTGAAGCAATCGACTAAAATTGTCTGTGATGTTTTAAGAAGTCTAGCCATTAAAAAGAATATTGAGCTAATTGATCAGGTGGATGAAGGCATAAAAGTCTATGCAGACATCAACATGATTACCTCGGTGATTCAAAATTTGGTGTCGAATGCGCTGAAATTTACCTTTACCGATGGCACAGGCAAAGTCATTTTACGTGCAGAGCAAACAGAAACCAGTGTGGATATTTATATTCAAGATACGGGTTTGGGCATGACTGCACAACAACTCGAAACGCTGTTCGAGCCTAAACTTACTGTTAGTTTTAAAGGCACTGCAGGTGAAAAGGGTATTGGTTTAGGTTTGGTGTTGTGTAAGCGTTTTGTCGATTTGAACCACGGGCAAATTGTGGTGGAATCGAAAGAAGGTGTGGGAACGACTTTTAAAGTCAGTTTGCCAATTGCGACCAGTAGCCATCAAGTATTAAGTAAAGAAGCGTTATTATCTGAGAAAACTTAATTTCAAAGTTTATATACAAAGCAAGCAAAAGCCTGTGGATGTTTAAAATCATCCACAGGCTTTTTTTATCGTGATCAATTTAGATCAACTCTTGCATTATTGAATGTTTTGAATCGGACTACCACCCAACGCTTGCAATAAAGTCACATAGGCGTTGTATTGGTTTTGCTTGGTCTGCAATAAACTTAAACGTGCATTGCGGGTGGTTTCTTGTGCATCTAGCAGGTTTTTTAAGGCAATCGCACCATGCCGATAACGCACCTCAGTTAAGCGTTCAGTTTTCTCTGCCAGTGCTAAATTGCGGCTTTGCAGCGCGACTTGTTGATTCAGCGCGGTTCGTGCTGACAGTGCATTTTCGACATCGGCAAAGGCTTTATATAAAGTTTGTCGATATTGCACAATGGCTTTTTCATATTCCAAAGCATTCACTTTTAGATCGCGCTGCATATCATTCCATTGCAAAAATGGCAGGGTTAAACCTGCACCTAAAGTGGCAATTGGGTTTTTTAGGGCATCGTTTAAAGAGGTATGCGCGCCTGTACCGACACCTGTACTGAGTGTGCCTGTAAGACTGATGGATGGGTAATAACTGGCTCGATTGGCATCTTTATTGGCCAAGGCTTTACGTAAACGTAATTCGGCTGCACGTAAGTCGGGACGACGTGACAGCAGTTCTGCAGGTAAGCCAGCAGTAATATTCGGTAAACGAACAGCGGCTAAACTCTGTGGTTCATTGATATTCAACATTTGCACAGGTTGATGCAGTAAAACTGCCAAGGCGGTGCGTGTTTCAACTTTTTGCTGTGCAATTTGGCTCAAGGTTGATTTTTGACTTTGCAGGGCTTGTTCGGCTTGGTTTAAATCCAATCCTGAAACTGCACCCGCGCGATATTGCGCACTGACCAATTGATACGTTTTTTGCGTACTGGCAAGGTTTTGTTGTGCGACAACATAGCGTTCATTTAAATAACCCAATTGCCAATATAAATTGGCAGTGGTTGCAATCAGGCTTTGTGCGGTGGCTTGTAAGTCTTGTTGGGTGGCTAAGGCTTCCCAACGTGCAGCTTCAGTCTGATTGGCAAGTTTACCGAATAAGTCCAATTCATAGCTCAGTCCGGGATAATTCAGCGAAATCCCACGCGCTGTATCACCATTGCCCTCTAAACTAAATTGATGCCCTGTAGAAATACCTGCATTGCCAATCCGGACACCTTGCTGACTTTGGCTTTGTTTGGCTTGTAATCTGGCTTGTTGTAAATTCAGTCCTGCAACCGCGAGGTCACTGTTGCGCGCCAAGACTTGTTCAACCAATTGATTTAAAGCAGCATCGTGAAAGAGTGTCCACCAACGGTCTGTATTTAGTTGTGCAAGGACTTGCTGGCTTTTTTGCTGCTGCTCAAACTGTTGAGGAATATTTACAGCAGGTGCCTGATAAGGTGTTTTGACTACGGCTGCACAACCCACTAAGCTGCTGCCAAGAAAAAGCGCAGTGACGAGTTGGCTGAATTGTCGTGACTTCTGGTTAAATCGCATCATCATTCCTTACTCTAATTCCTTATTCTCTAGATAGCGCATCGACAGGGTTCAGTTGGGCAGCATTACGTGCAGGAATAAAACCGAACACAATTCCAATCAGGCTTGAACAGACAAAAGCGGCTACAATCGAGGTGGTGGAGTACGCCATTTGAAAGGTTCCACCTGCCACATGATTAATCAATTGCCCAATTCCGAGTGCGAGCAAGACGCCAAGTACACCGCCTAAAATACACACCAAAATGGCTTCAATTAAAAATTGCTGCAAAATATCGCTTTGTCGTGCGCCGACTGCCATGCGTACCCCAATTTCTTGGGTGCGTTCTGTGACAGAGACCAACATGATGTTCATTACGCCAATTCCACCGACCACCAGTGAAATCACTGCAATAGCAGAAACCAGTAAGGTCATGGTGGCGGTAGTTTGCTGAATGGTTTCACGGATACTGTCGGCATTTTGAGTAAATACATCCTGCGCACCATGACGCTGTACCAACAGACTTAGGATGGCATTTTCTGCTGCAGCACTTGGATATTCATCTTTGACTCGTACAATAATGCTGCGCACATGGCTTTGACCGAGCATGCGACTCATTACCGTAGAGTAAGGCAAATACACATTTAAGCTGTCGGCATTGCCCATCATGCTTTTTTGTTCTTCGACCACGCCAATAATACGGCTGGGTACACTGCCTAATAAAATCACTTGCCCAACTGGGTTGCTGCCATCACTAAAGAAAGTATTTTTGGTATTGTGATCAATCACCACATCTTGCGCTTGTTCCAGTACGCTGTGTTTGTCAAAAGGCTGACCCGACTGGAAATTCATGCCGCGTACATAGAAAAAGTCTTCACTCACACCATTGACTGTGGCAGAAGCTTCTGTGTCTTTAAAGCGTACTGTGACATTGCTGTTGACTGAAGGGCTGACACCATCGACATAAGGTTGTTCTGCTAAAGCATCGGCATCGGCAGGAACCAGTGTTCTGACTTGAGAGGAGCGAGAGGTGTCCCCAAAACCTCGCCCCTGAAATACGGTGATGGTATTGGTGCCTAAACTGCTGATATTTTCTAAAATTTGTTTCTGTGAACCATTGCCGAGTGCCACAACAGATACAACTGAAGCGATCCCGATAATAATCCCGAGCATGGTTAAAAAGGTACGCATGCGATGCGCATTCATCGCCAGCAGTGCCATGCGGAAGGCTTCACCTAAACGATCAATTACAGAGCGCCAAGCTGAAGTTCTTTTTTGTGGCGAATGTTGCAAGGTTTGTTGGGCAATATCATGCTGATTGGCAGGTGTGTTGGGCTGATCAGAAATAATAAGCCCATCACTGATTTCAATAATCCGTGTGGCATTTTTAGCGACATTATGGTCATGTGTGACCAAGATGATAGTGTGACCTTTGGCATTCAGCTCACGCAAAATCCGCATCACTTCAATACCGCTATTCTTGTCGAGTGCACCTGTGGGTTCATCGGCAAGAATCACATCACCACCATTCATCAAGGCACGTGCAATCGATACACGTTGTTGTTGTCCACCTGAAAGCTGACTTGGACGGTTTTGAGTTTTATCGGCTAGACCTAAGTCACTGAGCAACGCAGTCGCGCGTGCTTGTCGTTCTTCAACATCGACACCTGCATAAATTGCAGGCACTTCGACGTTGCCCGCAGCGCTTAAATCGCCCAATAAGTGATAGCGCTGGAAAATAAAACCAAAATATTCACGACGGAGCTGTGCCAGTTCATCGGCTTCAAGTTGTCTGGTTTCACGTCCTTTGACTTTATAGCTGCCAGTGGTGGGTTGATCCAGACAGCCCAAAATATTCATGAGGGTGGATTTTCCCGAACCCGACTGACCTACAATGGCAACCAATTCACCTGGGTAAATTTTCAGATCAATGCCTTTGAGAATCTGCACTGTAGATTCACCCGCAGGGAATTCACGGGTCAGATTGGTGACCTCTAACAGAGGTTGTGACTGACTCATCTTACATTCTCACTGATGGGCCAACACGACCACCACGCTTCGCCGCATCGTTTGAGGTGTCAGAACCATCGGCAATAATGACTTGATCGCCCAGTTTTAGGCCGCGAATGACTTGTACCGTTGCACGGTTGTTTAAGCCAAGCAATACCGATTGTGGTCGAGCTGAACCATCGGCTTGTAGCACGCGTACCATGCCTAAAGAGGCTTTACCTTGATCAACCAAGGCTTTTTCATTGGCTGTCAATTCCAAACGGGCAGGGCGTTTGGCAGAGCTGGCATCGGTATTGTTGCGTTCAGTACGTGCGTTGCTGTCTGAGTTATTGCTGTTGCTACGACTGCGTGAACGGTTTGCACCTTGAACTGCAGCAGCAGGAATGGTCAGTACATTGCGTGCCTCTGCCAAAACAATGGACACTTGTGCGGTCATATTGATGCGTAGCTTGCCGTCTTCATTTGGTACGTCAAATAAAGCGTTGTAGTACACGGCAGAACTTGAAGATGATGAGGTGTTGTTATTGCTTTCGGTATTGATGGATTTGGGTGCAGGTTCTACCTGACGTAAAGTAGCGTAATGTTTTTTCTCGCTGTTGCCCAAGGTAGTGAAATAAACTGTTTGACCTTCTTCGACCTTCATCACATCTGCTTCAGAAATTTCTGCTTTCACGGTCATGGTGTCAAGTTTAGCTAATTTAACAATCGTGGGTGCGCTTTGATTAGCGTTCACGGTTTGACCTTCTTCGGTCACAATTGCGACGACAGTGCCATCCATCGGGGCAAGAATACGGGTGTAACCTAAATTTTCTTTAGACGTGTCTAAAGTTAGGCGTGATTGTTCAATTTGAGCGTTAATGGCAGCAATTTCTGCTTGCGAGGTTTTATAGTTAGCTAAGGCCGTTTCAAGTTCGGCGCGTGATGTCGCATCTTGCGCATACATGGCTTGTTGACGTTGATATTCTGCTGCGACTTTGGCGAGATTGGCTTGTCTGACTGCCAATTGTGCCTGCTGATTTTTAATGCTGGCTTGTGCGGTTTTAAATTCATTTTCTTGACGTACCGAATCAATTTGGGCAATCAATTGGCCTTGTTTGACCTGATCACCCAATTCGACATACATTTTTTTGACTTGACCTGAAACTTGCGCACCAACACTGACCATTTTGGTGGCTTCAAGTACGCCTGTTGCCAACACCGCACTTTCAATATCTCCACGGCTCACTTCGGCAGTAATGTATTGCGGTTGTTGTTCTTTGGGTTTTAAAAAATACCAAGCGGCAAATGCTAGCATCAGCGCAATGATAATTCCCGCAATAAGTTTGGTCGATTTTATTTTTGGCATGAGTCAAAAAACAGAAAAAGAAATTAAAAGGATTATAGAAGTGAAATAAGGATAAATCGTGAATTTTTTGAAGAAACTGCAAATGAGAATTATTTATTAGTGGTTTGAGCTAGATTTAATACAGTCTGAGTACGGTATTACATCCATAAAAAAAGTGAAAATAGCATCTATTAACGAGGTGGGGTAGTTTGTTTCATCTCTATGATAATTTTATGAATTTTTATGATAAATGCTGAAAAATACAACTATGGTCTAAGTTGCTTAAAAAACCTTATTTTCTATATGGATTTAAGAATTAAAAGCTGCTAGTATCAAATTCCATAAAATAATTATGGATTTAATCATTAGGATAATACGGCATCGGGACGATGCAATAAAACATGATGTTAAGCAAAAAATCTGAGGGGTAAATCATGGAGTGGAGTGAGAAATTTAATATCGGAATTGATGTGATTGACAATCAACATCGACAAATTCTGGACTATATTAATGCGCTGGAAAAAATTCGGGCGACAGGTGCGCGGGAGCAAATCAAAGAAGTCTTGGATGACTTGATTGACTATACGCAATCGCATTTTAGCTTTGAAGAAAACTTGTTGTCACAGGTCAATTATCAATACTTACCATCACATCGTGGTATTCACGAACTCTTTGTGAAGCGTTTGAATGATTGCCGTCAGCGTTTTGCCAATGGCGAATCGGTAGAACATGATTTGTATCGTTTGTTGTCTAAATGGTTGATTAACCATATTCAGCATGATGATCAGGATTATGTCGATGCGGTACGCGACAATATGCTGCATTATTTGCGTTCACAGGAACAGAAAAAAGGCAAAAGTTGGTTTGCACGTTTCTTTAGCTAATCCTCTGAAAAGCAGATGATTTTAAAAATTATTTGATGAAGTCTGCTTAATTAAGCCGAGTGAGAAGCAAACAGCGTTTTACCACAGAGTTCTGTAATGGCTTGTAGCACCAAATGTTCAGGGTTTTCCTTGGACATCCCTTTGATGGCGGCATCAATACGCAATAATAGGGCGGGCCATTGCAAGAAACTATTTGGATTTAAACGTCGCAAAGCTTGCTGATAAACACTGACTTTGTTTTTCCAAATACCCAGTTGCAAAGCATTTTGTGGTTGTTCAAATAATTGCATCAGTAAGCGCATTTCTTTGCTGATGCTCCACAAAATTAAACTCATGGCTTCACCCGAAGCCATGAGGTATTGAAAAATTTTCATAGCTTGCGCTAGATTTCCCGTCAGTAAAGCATCATTTAAATCATAAGTGCTATAACGAGATTGATCTTGTAAACAGGCATGCAAATGTTCAATTTGAATCTGTTGAATTTCAGGAAAGGTGTCACTCACCCGCATCAAGCTATTTTTGGCAGCCAAAAGGTTGTGTTCATGGTGCTGCTCTAACCATTGCCATGCATCATGCCCTAATTGGATACCTAATTTTTCTGCTTCTATGGCCAAAATCTGCTGTCGATCTTTGGGGTAATTGGCGGTCAGCGCAACATTGACTCCGTTGGCATCAATCAACTGGAAAAAACTGGATTTTAAGCTGTTGCTGTCCTGTTTGGGCATGATCACCAACAGCAAATTCTGTTCATTATGCTGAATATAGCTTTTCAGTTGTTTTAGGGTGGTGGCATCAGGCTTGATGTTGCCGTGCACTTCTACGGCCAATTGGCTAGAAAACAAGGATAAGCTATTTAAAGCATTAAATACATTTTTCCAGTCGCTAACGCTATTTAAATCATAGCGTTGGCGTTCGATCTCTTGTTTTTGCCAACTTGCACGAAAAGCATCCAGCAAGTTTTGCTCGAGTAAAGGTTCTTGACCATGCAAAATCCATGCGCCACGTGCTTCATCAACACGTTTTAGGGCTTGTAGATAGTCAAGTTTCATAGATTAATCTGAACTCAAGTCGCTTATTTACTAGGTGTGTAAACTGGTGGATTGACCAAAGGTAAACGGTTAGATGAAATTTGACGCACAATTTGCTGCGCAACATCATCAATAATCACTTCTCTTAAAAATTTTTGTTCCTGATCATCAGTGTTTACTGTTGCCACATCATATTGGTAACTACGGCTTGCCATGACGGTACGGGGTTCAGTCACAGGGTTGCCTTGCGCATCTTCAATGCGGAATGTCACACTTAAACGTAATAAAGTTTCAACCAATTTACCATTCAACTCTAGGCGACGTGGAGTATATTCCAATACACGCAACACATAAGCATTTGGGTCATTACTGAGTTGGACGCCTGCTGTGCCCATGTGAATAGAGAGCTTTTCTTCTAATTCTTCGGCATTGCTAGGGAGTGCCAGACTCATTTTTGAATAGGCCACTGGCGCAATGCTTGGATTGGTGCCTTTTAAATGAAAACCACAGCCGACTAAACCAGCACTGAGTCCGCAAGTTAAAACAATGACTGCTAAACGTTGGCTAAAGTGCATGTGTTGTCCTCTGTAATATTCTTGAAGGTTTAAAAGCGGAAGTTGAGAATATCTTGATTGTAGGTGCAAAGCCCGTTGACTGACAACGGGCTTTGTTTGGAAATTGTGAAATCCTTCAGAAAGTTCCTTCTCCTCAGGGATGAGGAATATATTCCGCAAGAGGATGAGGGGTTATATATTTACCTCTCTCTAGCCCTCTCCTAAAAGGAGATGGAACTTAAGGATTTAAACTACCAAATTCACTAACTTATTTGGTACTACAATTTCTTTCTTGGTTGGGCCAGTCAAGAAAGGTTGTACTTCTGGTAAAGCTTTGGCCAGTGCAAGGATGTCCTCTTTAGATGCATCTACAGCTACATCTAGCTTGCCACGTAATTTACCATTGACTTGCACCACAATCGTTTGTGTGTTGCGGGTTAAGGCAGACTCATCTACGGTTGGGAAGAGGGTTGAAGTTAACTCAATTCCGAACTGTGCCAATAAGGTCTGGCTTAAGTGTGGTGCAAAAGGTGCGAGCAAGGTTAATAAGGTCACAATCGCTTCACGCTCAACGGCAAGGTCTTGTTCATCTTGTGCTTCAAACTTGTTGCAAGCATTCAAGAGTTCCATCAATGCTGCAATTGCAGTGTTGAATGCATGACGACGCTCAATATCATCGCCCACTTTTTGAATGGTTTCATGGGTTTTGCGACGTAAGTCCTGCGCTGCTGTAGCAAGTTTGCTGCTTTCAATAGCTGTTGCATTGCTGCCTTTTTCAAGGAAGCCTGCCGCCAAACGCCATACACGTTTTAAGAAGCGGTTAGCACCTTCAACACCTGCATCTGACCATTCTAAAGACTGATCAGGTGGTGCTGCGAACATCATAAACACACGTGCAGTATCTGCACCGTATTGGTCAATAATCGCTTGCGGGTCGATACCGTTGTTTTTCGATTTCGACATTTTTTCCTGACCGCCAACAATCACAGCTTGACCATCGCCCATATATTTTGCAGAAAGCACACGGCCTTTTTCGTCTTTTTCAAGTTCGATGTCGGCAGGGTTAAACCAAGTTTTCTTACCGCTTTCTGCTTCACGGTAGAAGGTATCTGCCAGTACCATGCCTTGAGTCAGCAAATTGGTGAATGGTTCATTGCCTTGAACTACACCTTCATCACGCATAAGTTTGTGGAAGAAGCGTGCATACAATAAGTGAAGGATCGCATGTTCTACACCACCAATATATTGGTTTACAGGCAACCAAGTTTGCGCAGCTTCTGGTTTGACCATACCGCCAGTAAAGTCTGGAGATGCATAGCGTGCGTAGTACCAAGATGATTCTACAAAAGTATCCAAAGTGTCGGTTTCACGACGTGCTTCGCCACCACAGCAAGGGCAGGTGGTTTGGTAGAATTCAGGCATTTTATTGAGTGGGTTGCCTGAACCATCTGGCACAACATCGGTAGGTAAAATCACAGGCAGTTGATCTTCTGGAACAGGGACTTGGCCACACTTTTCACAGTTGATCATTGGAATTGGGCAACCCCAATAACGTTGGCGTGAAACACCCCAGTCACGTAAGCGGAATTGTACTTTTACATTGGCTAAACCTTGTGGTTCTAATTTTGCCAATAGTGCATCAAATGCTGCTTGGAAATCTAAACCATCAAATTCGCCTGAATTGACCAATTTACCTTCTTTAGAGCCGTACCATTCTTGCCACTGAGTTGCGTTAAAGTCCGTATCTTCAGCACCTTTGGCATCAATCACTTGAATAATTGGCAATTGGAATTTATTAGCAAACTCAAAGTCGCGTTCATCGTGTGAAGGCACGGCCATTACTGCGCCAGAACCGTAAGACATCAACACATAGTTGGCAATCCAAACTGGTAACTCTTTACCTGTCACAGGATGCTTCACAAATAAGCCTGTTGCCATGCCTTTTTTCTCGGCAGTGGCAAGGTCAGCTTCTGCCACAGAACCCATGCGGCATTCTTCAATAAAGGCTTTTAATTGTGCATTGTTTTCTGCTGCTTTTAACGCCATAGGATGCTCTGCAGCAACAGCCACATAAGTTGCACCCATTAACGTGTCAGCACGCGTTGTAAATACAGTCAGACCATCTGCATAAATTTCAGGATTTGCCGAAGGAAAGGTAATTTCCATCCCTTGAGAGCGGCCAATCCAGTTACGCTGCATGGTCAAGACTTGTTGCGGCCAACCATCTTTTAAAGTTTCTAAATCGTCTAATAATTCTTGGGCATAATCGGTAATGCGGAAGTAGTACATTGGAATATCGCGTTTTTCTACCAATGCACCTGAACGCCAACCACGGCCATTTTCGACCTGTTCATTGGCCAAAACTGTTTGATCGACAGGATCCCAGTTGACTGTCGAGAGTTTGCGATAAATTAACCCTTTTTTATACAGTTGCACGAATAACCATTGTTCCCAGTGGTAATACTCTGGAGTACAAGTGGCAAATTCACGATCCCAATCTATTGCCAAACCTAGTTTTTTCAATTGGTCGCGCATGTAGGCGATATTTTCAAAAGTCCATTTAGCTGGGGCAACCTGATGCGCAATCGCTGCGTTTTCTGCAGGTAAACCAAAAGCATCCCAACCCATAGGTTGTAAGACGGTTTCACCTTTTAAACGGTGAAAACGGCTAATTACATCACCAATGGTGTAGTTACGCACGTGACCCATGTGCAGTTTGCCGCTTGGGTAAGGGAACATCGAGAGGATATAACGATGTGGACCTTCGACTGTGTCGGCAACTTTAAAGGCTTTGCGAGATTCCCAGTCGCTTTGGACTTGGGGTTCAATCGCACTGGCTTGATATTCAGGGTCAATGTGAGTAGTCATAAGGTTAAATCAGGAATAAACGGTTAAAAAAAGTGTGTCACACAGCATAGCGCAAAATGCAGCTAAATTGAATTTTGCGCGTTGGATTGTGCAGGAAAATTTAAGCGAGTCGTACTTTATGGCTTAAAACTTAAAAAACTTGTGGGTTGGCACGTTCTTGTTGTGCCTGATTTAAAGCTGCATTGGCTTCACGTTGTTGCTGATCCATAGCTGGATTTCCTGCAGGATGATTTGTGGTAGGTGTCGCATGTTGGTTTGTTGTATTTGCAGCAGTAGGTGCAGGGTTGTCAGCAGGATTTGCAGGAGTGGCAACGGTTGGTGCTGAATTTCTCCAGCCATAGGTGTCGACTTTGCCTTTTTTCTTGGCAGTTTTTGGTGGAGGTGTGGTGGTGTAATGGGTCGAACCTTTTGCATCGACCCATTTATAGTATTGTTTTGCAGATACCGCACTGGTGCCTAAAATTAACATCAAGCTTGCAGAAAGATAACTCAAGCGACGAACGTGGTTTTTCATTGTAAATGTCCTGAGTAAAGGTGCAAAAGCAGACCTGAATAAACTAAAGATGAAATTGCCTAAATTTTAGCAAGGATGTGTCAGGATGACAGCACTTTTAGGGGCTTTTTTACACGATAACCTGCGCTATTTGATGAAGAGCGAAACGGCTTTAAAAATAGACGATGTTCATGGTGCTGTGTTCATTAAAAATGACGTCAAATTTAAAGCCAATTCATAAATAAACAATGTCTATTTTTTTTGACTTATTCTTTATTATTATGATTTTAATGTCAAAATTTTATAGAAAATAAGGCAAGTGTCTGAAATTATATGTTTTATATGGGGATATTGGATTTGAGTGGAAATTGTGAAGTGCAGCACAAAGCTTAAAAAATGCACTGTTTATGAATAAAGCAGAAAAAGCCGATTTTTAAACTTGACTTTAGTCGATGAAACTACAAAAATGCACACTTTAGTTTTATGTGCCTTAGATCGATCACCCTTCGAATAAGTGTCATGTCATGCAATGGGCAACTTCTCTAGCCGAGAAGCTGAACAAAGCTTATAAAATGTGTTTACCCCAACACGTTTTAGATCTCATATTGCTTATACGGTAATCAGATCGGAAATTTTTCCTATTGCCATGAAAACTATGAAATATGTGTGCTATAACAGTGCAGGAATTAATGAACAAAACACTGCAGGTGTCTCCCATTTTGCAGTGATAAGACTAGGGTGAATCACGTTGGAACTTTTATCTGGTGGTGAAATGCTCGTTCGCGCATTGGCGGACGAAGGCGTTGAGCATGTTTTTGGATACCCAGGCGGCGCAGTACTTCATATTTACGATGCGTTCTTTCAACAAGACAAAATTAATCATTATCTTGTGCGCCATGAGCAAGCTGCTGGTCATATGGCAGATGCATACTCGCGCGTAACAGGTAAAACAGGTGTGGTACTGGTGACTTCAGGTCCTGGTGCAACCAACACGGTAACTCCAATTGCAACGGCTTATATGGACTCAATCCCAATGGTGATTTTGTCTGGTCAGGTTGCAACACACTTAATTGGTGAAGATGCCTTCCAAGAAACCGATATGGTGGGTATTTCACGTCCGATTGTAAAACACAGTTTCCAAGTGCGTCATGCAAGCGAAATTCCTTCAGTGATTAAGAAGGCATTCTATATTGCATCTTCAGGTCGTCCTGGTCCTGTGGTGGTTGATATTCCTAAGGATGCAACCAACCCAGCAGAAAAATTTGCTTACGAATACCCAGAAAAAGTGAAGATGCGTTCGTATCAACCACCGCATCGTGGTCACTCAGGTCAAATTCGCAAAGCAATTGATGAGCTATTAAATGCCAAACGTCCTGTGATTTATTCAGGCGGTGGTGTTGTACAAGGCAATGCTTCTGAGCAATTGACTGAACTTGCACACATCTTGGGCTTCCCTGTAACCAATACATTAATGGGCTTGGGCGCGTTCCCGGGTAATGATCCACAATTTATTGGTATGTTGGGCATGCATGGTACGTATGAAGCCAACATGACCATGCACAATGCCGATGTGATTTTGTGTATTGGTGCACGTTTTGATGACCGTGTAACCAATAACCCTGCAAAATTCTGTCCAAATGCCAAAGTCATTCATATTGACATTGACCCTGCGACAATTTCAAAAACCATCATGGCACACATTCCAATTGTAGGTGCGGTTGAACCTGTACTTCAGGAAATGTTGGTTCAATTGAAGCAATTAAATGTGTCCAAGCCAAACCCTGAAGCGATTGCTGCATGGTGGAATCAGATTAATGAATGGCGTAAAGTTCATGGTTTGAAATATGACAAACCAACCGATGGCACGATGAAGCCGCAACAAGTGGTTGAAGCTTTAGACAAAGTGACCAATGGTGATGCGATCATTACTTCTGACGTAGGTCAGCACCAAATGTTTGGCGCGAACTACTATAAGTACAAGCGTCCACGTCAATGGTTGAACTCTGGTGGTCTAGGTACTATGGGTGTAGGTTTACCGTATGCTATGGCGGCTAAACTGGCGTATCCAGATCAACAGGTTGTATGTATCACGGGTGAAGCATCGATTCAGATGTGTATCCAAGAGCTTTCTACCTGTAAGCAATATGGTTTAAACGTTAAGATCTTATGCTTGAATAACCAAGCTTTAGGTATGGTTAAACAATGGCAAGACATGAACTATGAAGGTCGTCACTCAAGTTCTTATGTTGACTCATTGCCTGACTTCCCTAAATTGATGGAAGCTTATGGTCACGTTGGTATTCAAATTAACCATGCCGATGAGCTTGAGTCTAAGCTTGCAGAAGCGATGGCGATTAATGACAAATGCGTATTCATTAACGTAATGGTTGACCGTACAGAGCACGTTTATCCGATGCAAATTGCGGGTCAATCCATGAAAGATATGTGGTTAGGTAAAGGGGAGCGCACAGAATGAGACACATTATTTCCGTTCTCGTTGAAAACGAATCAGGTGCGCTTTCTCGTTTAGTGGGTTTATTCTCTCAGCGTGGTTATAACATTGAGACTTTAAACGTTGCACCAACCGAAGACCCAACGCTTTCACGTTTAACACTGACCACGTATGGTGATGATCATAAAATTGAGCAAATCACCAAACAACTGAATAAATTGGTTGAAGTGGTTAAAGTGGTCGACCTGTCAGAAGGCCCGCATATTGAACGCGAATTGATGCTGATTAAAGTCAAAGCATCGGGTGCTGCACGTGCTGAAATTAAACGTACTGCAGACATCTTCCGTGGTCAAATTGTGGATGTCACACCAACGACTTATACGGTGCAGCTTGCGGGTACAACTGAAAAATTAGATGGTTTTATTGACGCGATTGCTGAAAACACCATTTTAGAAGTTGTGCGTTCAGGTGTGTCAGGTATCGCACGCGGCGAAAAAGTTTTAACCATTTAACTAAATTTCATAGTTAATTTTACTCATCGAATTCATTCCATCTCAAAGGATGGAGAGCTTACTCAAGTACTGAATAGACAAGTACTTGAGTAAGATAGGAATCCTAAGCATTTTAGCGGAGACAGCAATGCAAATTTTTTACGATAAAGACTGCGACTTATCTATCATTCAATCTAAGAAAGTAGCGATCATTGGTTACGGTTCACAAGGTCACGCGCACGCGCTTAACCTTAAAGATTCTGGCGTAGACGTAACTGTAGGTTTACGTGCTGGTTCTGCTTCTTGGAAAAAAGCTGAAAATTCGGGTCTTAAAGTTTCTGAAGTTCCTGCTGCTGTTGCTCAAGCTGACTTAGTTATGATTTTGACTCCAGATGAGTTCCAATCACAACTTTATCGTGACGTGATTGAGCCAAACATCAAGCAAGGCGCAACTTTAGCATTTGCTCACGGCTTCTCTGTACTTTATAACCAAGTTGTTCCACGTGCAGACTTAGATGTAATCATGGTTGCACCTAAAGCACCTGGTCACACTGTACGTTCTGAATTCCAACGTGGTTCAGGTGTTCCTGATCTTATCGCGATTCATCAAGATGCTTCTGGTAATGCACGTAACGTTGCACTTTCTTACGCTTCAGGTGTGGGTGGTGGTCGTACAGGTATCATCGAAACTTCTTTCCGTGAAGAAACTGAAACTGACTTATTTGGTGAGCAAGCAGTTCTTTGTGGTGGTGCTGTTGAATTGGTTAAAATGGGCTTCGAAACTCTTGTTGAAGCTGGTTATGCACCAGAAATGGCTTACTTCGAATGCTTACACGAGCTTAAATTGATCGTTGACTTGATGTTCGAAGGCGGTATCGCTGACATGAACTATTCAGTATCTAACAACGCTGAATATGGCGAGTATGTAACTGGTACTGAAGTGATTAACGAACAATCACGTGAAGCAATGCGCAATGCACTTAAACGTATTCAATCTGGTGAATATGCGAAAATGTTCATCCAAGAAGGTGCGTTGAACTACCCATCAATGACTGCTCGTCGTCGTCAAAACGCGGCTCACGGTATTGAAGTAACGGGTAACAAGTTACGTGCGATGATGCCTTGGATCCAAGCAAACAAAATCGTAGACAAAGAGAAAAACTAAGTTTTAGTTTAATCTTTAAAAAACCCTTATTGTATATAAGGGTTTTTTTATGAGTGAAGTAAAGGATGTTACGTGCCTTGCGCTTCGCTCAGAACTGTGTTTTCACTCCTTGCGCTGTAAGCGTCCGCTGAACCCCATGCCTATTTTTTAATTTGAGTTGGATTTCCAGCGATGTGGCGTAATTCTTCTATTTGGGTCGCTTTATGCGTCGGCAGCCTTTTCAGCACATCACTTAAATAGGCATACGGATCCAAGCCATTCAGCTTTGATGACTGGATTAAAGTCATGATATTCGCCGCTCGCTGGCCGCTGCGCAGCGAGCCAGCAAACAGCCAGTTCTTGCGCCCTAAGGCCCAAGGTCGCATTTGATTCTCTACCCAATTATTGCAAATCGGTAGATTGCCATCATCCAAATAGCGGATTAAAGCTGGCCAACGCTTCAGAGTGTAATTGATGACCTTGGCGGTGGGAGAACTCGATGGCACCGTCAGATGATGTTGGTTGAGCCATTCATATAGTTGTTGCATCACCGGTTGGCTATGCTGTTGTCGGTATTCGCGGCGGTCTTCCGCTGTACCATCGGTCTTTTTCCTGAGTTCTGCTTCTATGGCATACAGTTTCTGAATCAGCACTAATGCCTGTTCAGCGACCTGACTTTTCCCGGTCACATGCAGTTCATGGAATTTACTGTTAGCGGCAATGTAAAAATGACCCCCCCCCAACAGCATTTGAAAATTGACCCCCTTGGTTAATATAGTGGTCTTTTTGGACTGCTCAACATGTTAACTTTGGAGCAAGCAGTGACAATCCAAATACTTCATCAACAAGGTCAATCTATTAAGGCAATTTGAACCGTACCGGGTTTGTCGGAGACTCAATATTCTGAGAGACTATTCCGATGAAAAAACCAAACTATACTCCCGAAATTAGAGAAAGAGCGGTTCAATTACTCATTGAATCTGAAAAGGCGGATTCAAACCCTGTGACAGTTCAATGAAGTTTATATTTCGAGTCATTGAGGATATGTAGCTTTGCTTACTTTAAATGCTTTGATCTAGTAAAATGATGCTATTCGTGCTTTAGATCTGGTGGGTGAATATGCATATTTTATATGTGAGCGATGGTAAGGCAGGTCATCGCTCTCAAGCATTGGGTCTTTTTAAGGCAATGCACAAGCAAACAAATATTGATCTGACTTTTGAAGAAATTTCAATTGATCATTTACCACTGTTGAGTTTATTGACCGCATATAAAAAACAAAAACATGCTGCAGTATCGCAGCCACCTGATTATATTTTTGGAGTAGGTAGTCATACGCAATTACGTGTTTTATTGATGGGCAAAGTTTTTCCATGTGCGAAAACTGTCATTTTAATGAAACCCAATTTTCCATTATCTTGGTTTGATCATGTGGTTATTCCTGAACATGATGGTGTGCTAGAGCGGGAAAATGTGATTGTTACACAAGGTGCGTTGAATCCCATTGAAAATGAGCAGCGACACATTCCAAACCGTATTTTGATTGCATTAGGTGGTTCATCTAAACGGCATCTTTGGAATGCAGATAAGGTATTGTCTGCGATTGAACAGATTGTGCTGCAGAATAAGCAGTGTGAGATTATTTTGACGAGTTCTAGGCGTACACCTGCTGATTTTTTAGTGACATTGGCTCAGCAAAGTTTTGCTTCACAACTGCAAATTTTTCCAGTTGAACAAACGCCGCAGGGCTGGATTTTTGAAGAAATGCAAAAAGCGGAAGCTGTTTGGGTGACTGAAGATAGTGTGTCTATGATATATGAGGCACTCACCGCAGGTTGTAAAGTCGGGCTTATTCAGATAGATCGAGTGAAAGAGGATCGTATCACCCGTTCGGTACAGCATTTGCTTGATCAAAAACTTGTATCGAATGCTAGACAAATTGCTGAATTATATTCTACGACTGCTTTTAAAGAAGCAGAGCGTGTGGCGAATAGGATGCTAGTTAAATGAGTTGTAGTTGTTTAAATTGTTATGATGGACTAGCTTATATCCTATTATTCTTTTTTAACAACGATTAAAATATACCAATCTATAAATGGAACATTCATTTGTTTCTTGAGTGATTTATGAAAATATTACATATTGCGAATTTTGGATTCAACAAACAAGGTGCTCATTTTTATTGTACAGACCGTAAGATTTCTGCGGGTTTGATTGAAAATGGTCATTTTGTATATGACTTTAGTTTTCGTGATATGGCTAGAATGGGAACTATTTTTAAAACAAAAAAATTAGGGGCAAATTGGGCAAATAAAGAAGTTCTTAAAATAGTTTCTAATTTAGAACCAGATCTAGTTTTGATTGGACATAGCGATTTAATGAGTCCAACGGTGTTAAAAGAGATAAAGCAACAATTCCCAAAGACAAAAATTGCATTTTGGTATGTTGATCCTTTGTATTTGGAGCAAAAACTTGGTTTTGTTCGTGAATTTTCTCCATATTTAGATGCTATTTTTTGTACGACTGGTGGAGAATATCTTCAAAAATTGAAACAGCCAAATTTAAAAGTAGCTTATTTTCCTAACGTCGGGCATTCAAATGTTGAAATACTAAAACAATTTGAATCTACAAATATTGATAAAGAATTTATATTCTGTGGTGTTGTTTATAAAGAACCAGAACGTGAAAAATTTTTGAAAGACTTGGCAAATACTCTCCAAGCACATTCATTGAAATACCAATATTATGGTTGTTTTGAGCAAGCTGGCGTGTATGGAAAAGGTTATTATAAAGTGCTTTCAGAAGCGCGTATGGGGTTAAATTATTCACGTAAAAACGATGTAACTTTATACAGTTCAGATCGTATTGTGCAGTTAACGGGTAATGGCCTGTTGACTTTTAGCCCTCGTATCCCTGATTTTGAAAAACTGTATAGTGAACAAGAAATTGTCTATTTTAACGACCAAAATGATTTAGCTGAAAAAATTAAGTACTATGCAGATCATCCTGATGAGGCAAGAAAAATTGCAGAATTGGGTTGGAGCAAAACGCGTCATAGTTTTAATGCTAAACGTATTACTCAATTTATGCTTGAAGTTACTTTTGATCAGCCGTTATCTGAAGCATATGAGTGGGCATATGAGGTGTATATCTAATGTGGTTTGTTTATGTGGTACTTGGTTTAATTGTTTTTGCTGCAATACTTTACTTATTGGGTAATTATACCTTTTGGTTACCATTACGCAGTGCAAAATTGCCACGTATCGTGATGTTGCATCAAGTAACCCCCCATGCAGAAGCTTCAGGTATGAATATGCCACCGGCTAAATTTGAACAGTTGTTGCAGTATTTGGTAAAAAAACGGGCTATTTTTTGTTTCGTTTCCGAACTTGACCAGTATGAGGGGCAGAGTAATGTTTTTGCCTTATCATTTGATGATGGCTTTCAGGATAACTACCAGTATGCATTTCCTTTACTCAAAAAATATAATGTGAAGGCAACAATTTATTTAGCAACACAAATTGAAGGTATTGAAAAGTTAAATACAGCACAAATTCAAGAAATGTCAGCTTCTGGCTTAATTGAGTTTGGTGCACATACTCAGCATCATGTAAATTTGCTGAAATTGTCTGATGAGGAAGCATTTGCTGAAATGCAGGCATCAAAAAAAGATGTAGAAGTTTTAGTCGGGAAATGTCTAAGCTTTGCTTATCCATTTGGGCGTTTTAATGAGAAGCATCAACAAATGGCAAAAAAAATTGGTTTTAAAAATGCTGTATCTACACGTAAAAAAGTAGAAGCTTATACAGAAACTAATCAATTTAATATTCCACGTGTCAGTACACATGGCGCAATGAATGCTTTGCAAATGCGTATTGCTTTAGCCAAAGGACGATATAAATTATGATTCCTTGTAGTGTTTATATCGTAACATTAAATTGTGCTGAATGGCTTGAGAGTACACTGGAAAGTGTAAAAGACTTTTCAGAGGTCATTATTTTAGACTCAGGCAGTACAGATCATACTTATGCTATTGCAGAATCATTTCCCAATACGCGGATTTCTCATCAAGATTGGCAGGGCTATGCTGGTCAAAAAAGCTTAGCTTTGGCGCAATGTAAAAATGATTGGGTTTTAAATTTAGATGGTGATGAAGTTTTATCTTCTGAATTAAAAGCTGAAATTGAGCAAACGATACAAAGTAATCAATTTGATGCTTTAATTACACCAATTAACGATGTGTTTTTAGGTGTTCCCAATAGTAAACATACAAAAAAGCATGCCAAGGTACGTTTTTTTCGCAAGTCTAAAGGGCGATATGACTTAGAAAATAAAGTGCATGAAAATGTGATTGTAGATGGTCAGAGTGTTCGTGCAGAAGGTGATATTTACCATTATGGTGAATCAAGTATTCTTATTAAAGTTGAAAAGAATAATCAATATTCTGAATTAAAAGCACAAGAAAAATACCAAAAGGGTAAAGCGCCGAGTTTATTAAAGTTGGTTTTAGTCATGCCTCTCACTTTTGTAAAGTCTTATTTTATTAGACGTAGCTGCTTAAATGGGTGGAGGGGCTTTGTAAACAGCATGGTAAATGCTTTTTATGCATTTTTAAAGGAAGCTAAATTATTTGAGCAACATCATAAAATGAAAAATAAACAGGATAATCTATGAAGATTGTTCAAGTTTTGGCAACAAGTGGTGGTGTTGGTGGTTTAGAACAACACACTTTTAACTTGGTTAACGAATTATCTCAGCAACATGAAGTACATATTATTGCACACCCTTGCTACGTGGATAAATTTAATGCGCATGTATGTTTTCATGCTGTAGATTTTTCTCGTAGTCGTTGGAATATATTTTTACTTTGCCAGCTAAAATCTATTATTAATAAAATTCATCCAGATATTGTACATGCACAAGCAGGAAAAGCTGCTGAATTGGTCTCTAAAATAAGAACATGGCTAAAACCTGTTAAATTTGTAACAACAGTCCATGGTACGAAAAAGAACAAATCAATTTATACTTTTGCAGATGCCGTTATTGCAGTAAGTCAGGCTTTAACGCAAGAAATTCCTAGTGAAAAAGCATATGTGGTTTATAATGGGGTATATACACAACCAAATTTATCTGACGAGCAAAAACAACAACTAAAATCTGAAATTTATACTCAATATTCTTTATTAAATTCTTCTAAAAAAATAGTAATGTGTATTGGACGTTTAGAGCCTGTAAAAAATATAAGTTTACTGCTTGACGCAATGTCTAATATAGATGCACATCTTTTTATTGTTGGTAATGGGTCATTACGTTCAGATTTAGAGCAACAAACAGCAGCACAAAAAATGCTAGATCGTGTTGCTTTTTTAGGTTTTAGGACAGATGCTCGTGATTTAATCCAAATCGCTGATGTTGTTGTATTGTCCTCGGATCGTGAAGGATTTCCATTAGTGATGGTTGAAGCTTTACAAGCAAATAAAACGATGGCATCTACTCGTGTAAATGGTGTTATTGAATGGTTGCCAGAGCCATATCTTGCAAATATAGGACAAGCGAAAGAGTTACAACAAGCAATAGAAAATGCTTTAACTGTACAAGCACAAGCGGACTTTTCTCCTTTATTTATGAAAGCAAAGCAAGAGTTAACTGTTACAGCCATGGCACAGCAAACGCTCAATATTTATGAGCATTTGCTAAAATAACCCCAGTTACGGATAAGCCAAAGATTTAATCACATGAATTTTAGGCTTATTCTTTTGGCAAAGTTGATACGCACATAGTGAAGAAAATACGCCTGCTAAAAAACCAGCAATCGAACGATGTTT